>CBDAOZ010000001.1:0-43879 GCA_965198235.1 Candidatus Poribacteria bacterium | reverse complement strand
AAACGCAAATAGAGTTACTTTTGTAATGGATTTGCTATAACACGAAAAAATATAATAGACTGTTTATATCCTAAATTTTTTGGGGTTATGTAATGAGTGTTGAAACTATTTTCACGACTAAAAAAGAACACCTGCGCGATTTAAATCCTACAGATGCCGAAGACCTCTTTAGAGAAGTCCTTCGCGCAGAAACACTCAGACTCGGTCCAGAAAATTTCAAAATTAATGTGCCACGCGGAACCAACGTTACAGATGGTGGAATTGATGCTACCGTTGACACGAGCTTACTTGTTACGGAGAGCGATATAATTACACCAGGCAAAAACGGCTATCAAATCAAATCGGGAAAAACATTTAGGCCGTGGCTGAAATCAGAGATTAAGAAAGAGCTTTTCAAGGACAGAACACCACTAAATAAAGAGAATCTTGGTGAAGGTATTCAAGCCTGTCTTGATGCTGATGGCACCTACATTTTAGTCTGCACCGGAATTCACTTGAGTAAATCCAATGTTGAAAAGGCCCGTTCTCACATTGAGAAATACCTAAAAGAGCAGTGTGAGTATGAGAATCCTAAAGTCGAGGTGTGGAGTCAGTCTGACTTTATCAATTTCCTTGACGAATTTCCATTACTCGTATTGGGGCTCAGGGGGCTTTTTGAAGGGAAATTTAAATCGCATTGGAGTTGGTCAAAAGATGAAGGTATGCAAGTTCCATTTGTTCTTGGGGAATCGCAGGAAAAGTTAATTGCAAAAATCCAGAACGAATTACGGCGAGACGATCATTCGGACCCTTTGCCGGTGTGGGGGGATCCCGGTATTGGCAAAACAAGGCTAGTTTTGGAAGCCACAAAGACAGACGATTTATCGCCACGTGTTATTTTCTATCGCTCGATCTCTCAGTTTAGAGATAGTGCTTTAATGGATGAACTCTTGCATGGTGACAGCCAGCTTTCTGCCGTTGTTGTAATTGATGGGTGCGATCCACACAGTCGAACCTTTATACCGCGCAATCAGAATCCTCAAGTCAAAGTGATTACTATTTCTAATGATTGCGATGGAATTCTTGCGGATGTTTCTGAATGGGAGGTACAGTGCTTAGATAGCAAACAAACTCGCGAAATCATTCAAGAATATGGAGTTCCGGATTTCCAAGCTGATCGACATACGGATATCTGTAGTGGTTCACCATTCATGGCGCAGCATGTTGGTAAAATTCTTGCCAATTTTTCAGGGGATGCCTCTAAAATACTCAGTGAGGACTATATCTACGAGCAGTTCTACATTGACTTTGAAAAAGAGAATCCGACTGGCGAAGAGGTAAAGTTGCGAAGCAGAGTGCTCCGTCACATTGCTCTCTTTAAGCAATTCGGCTTTGAAGGAGACGTTAGCAACGAAGCAGCAGCTATTGCCAAAAAGGTGGAGGAATCTGATGGCAGCACTAACCCGATGATATTTCAAGAAATTGTAGCGGATTTGAGAAAAGGCAAAATTCTCAAAGGGGAATTTACCCTCCAGATCACGCCAAAAGCTCTTCATATTAAATTATGGAAGGAGTGGTGGGATACTTATGGAAGAACATTTGATCTTGCCGGATTTACTCAAGACTTGCCATCAAAATTACAGGATTGGTTTTATCAAATGTTTAAGTACGCTGCCGAGTCTAAAAAGCCATTGGAAATTGTCAAAGATCTTCTTGGTCCAAAAGGTCCTTTTCAAAATGATGCCCATTTGCTGCTGAGTTTTGGCAGCAATGTATTTCTAGTCCTGGCCGAGGCAGACCCAAAATTTGCTTTAGAGTGTCTTAATCGAACTGTTGGAAAATGTGATAGAGAGATGCTTTTACTATTCACATGGCGAAGGAACGTGGTGCGGGCATTGGAAAAGATTGCCATGCTCGGAGATCTATTTGTTGATGCCGCTCGATTACTTCTCGCACTCGGCGAAGCAGAAAATGAAACTTGGTCGAATAACGCCAGCGGTGTGTTCGCTGGGCTTTTTTCACCTGCGTATGATGTCTTAGCACCGACTGAAGTTCCCCCGATAAAACGTCTTCCGATCTTGCGAGAGGCGTTTGAATCTCCGTCAAAGCCTCGCCGCTTGCTTGCATTAGAAGCTTGTAAAGTTGGTTTGCAACCAATGGATAGATGGAGACGAGTCATAGGAGCGAAATATCACGGGTTACGCAAGGAACCTGAGTTTTGGAGACCTGAAACATACGGCGAACTCTGGGCTGTCTACGAGCAAGTATGGCAACTCCTGTTTGAACAATTAGACCGTTTGCCTGAAATAGATGAGCAGAAAATAGGAGTAGGCATTTTGCTTGAAAACGCCAACCAACTTGTAAAACACACGAATCTGAGTAATATGGTTGCTGATACGATTCAAGTGCTCTCGAAAAAATCGTTTGTTGATAATAGACTGCTCATTAAAACTGTTGTTGAGCTCCTTCATTATCGGGGCAATGATTTACCAGATGATGTAAAACAACGTTGGGAACAACTCAAAGATGAATTGGTTGGATCTGACTTCCATTCCATGATGCGACGGTATGTTGGAATGAATTTGCTGGTAGATACCGTCGACGAGAACAAAAATTACCTTGAGCAGGGGCCTCCACAAATCCATGTACTTGCTCAACAAGCTGTTGAGAATCCGTCCCTTTTGGAGTTTGAACTGCATTGGCTTGTTACAGTTGATGCATATAACGGGTACGCGTTTGGATATCAACTTGGAAAGGAAGACGACGGGTTTTCCCTTCTGTCAATGCTTTTCAAGGCACAACGAAACGCGGAGGATGATGTGAGCGCGTTTTTTCTGAGTGGTTATTTCCGCGCGGTTTTCGAGAGAGATGTATCGTTATGGGAAGAGCAACTTGATGTACTAGCTGAAGATGTCATACTAAATGTATTAGTTCCAGAATTTACATATCGTTCTGGAATGACAGATCGGGCAGGTTTGCGTCTTCTTGAACTTGCTGGAAAGGGCATCATCGGTATCAATCATTTTAGTTCTTTTGTCTACGGTAGAGCAATTGAGAATCTCTCTAACGGGGTCTTTAATAAATGGATTGAATTTCTACTTAGTGTTGAAGATAGACTTGCAATGGAAATTGCATTGAAATTTTATCATCATTATTACGTTTATGAGAAGGCAGAACCAACTTTACCTTGTGAACTAACATTGCGGTTGCTCTCGTATTCATCGTTGTTTGGAAAATCAGATTTGTATGAGGTTAATGCAATATGGAATTACGAGTGGCAGGAAGTTGGGAAAATTTTTCTACACCTCTATCCAGAAAGAGCATTAATACTTGCGGAAGAAGTGGTTGAACATTCTAACGCAGTTAGCGTTATTATTGGCGGATTTAATAGGGAAGCTCCTTTGGTTCTGACTGAATTGATGAAACTATGTCCCGAGAAGGTATGGGAGAGCGTTAGAAAATTCTTAGAAGATCGGGATATTTTTTCTCTTCCTATCCAAGCAGAACAAGGGGATGGAATATTAGGACTTGTCCCACGCGAGAAAATCTGGGAATGGATTGATAGAGATGTAGAAAATCGAGCACGGAATTTTACCTACAGATTTGTCCCTAAAACCCTTTCGGCAGAGGGATGGTCGGATTCTCTGGCGCGAGCGGTCTTGATTCGTTACGGGGAACGAGAAGATGTCCGCCAAGAGTTACGTGCAAATTATTCAACAGAGTCTTGGACAGGGGAGCGTAGTTTACACCTTGAGTCAAAAAAAGACAAACTGCTTCGTATCAAAGGGGACGAGGATAACGTGAATGTCAAACAGTGGCTTAATAAATTTATAGACGAGTTGGAGGAGGACATTGAACGCGCAAGGATTGACGAGGAAAGAGAGTTTTAGAAGTTTCTCATCTCGTCACGCTACTTCGTAAGGCACAAACTGACAGTTTGTGCTACAAAAAATTACCTTAATCTAATGTTTCCCCGACCTCTAACGAAATAATTTCTACATCCTGAGATGCCGTCAACTTACGGAGTTCTTCGGGCGTTCCTGTCAATAGTGGGAAAGTGCCATAATGGATCGGCAGAATCGCTGGGACATTGAGTAATTGCGCGGCGTAGGCGGCTTCACGCGGTCCCATCGTGAAATGGTCGCCGATAGGGAGTAACGCGAGGTCGGGTTGGTAAATCTCACCGATAATTCGCATGTCCCCGAACACGTTCGTATCCCCGGCGTGGTAAATTTTGTAGCCGTTTCCAAATTCAATCACGTAGCCTGCGGGTTCACCGAGATAAACCGTCGTGCCGTTTTCCTCTGTGAAGCTGCTACTATGGTTTGCTGAGACCATGGTTGCTTTCAGGTCGCCGACAGTAACAGTGCCACCCTTATTCATACCGATCGTGTTTTCGATTCCCTGTTTACCAAGCCATCCTGCGATTTCAACGATGGACACAACTGTCGGTGTATGTTTTTTCGCCAGTGGCACCGCGTCGCTAATATGGTCGGCATGCCCGTGCGTTATGAGTATCACGTCGAGCGCGTCAAAGGTTTTAAGGGCATCCGGACATACCGGATTGTTTGTCACCCATGGGTCAATGAGGAGGGTTTGTCCGTCTGTTTCGATTTTAAAGGTGGAATGTCCGAGCCATGTCAGGCGAATACCGTTGTTAAGTTTCATGCTACGCTACTTAAAATCTCCTTTAATCTTTGAGCGATGATTTCTACCTCTCCGGGCATTAGCGTTTGTCCGTTGATAACTACGCCGTTTGCACCTGCGCCTGCAATGTCAATGGAGGGTTCACCTTCTGTGAGTTGCTGAAGGATTTCGTTCCGTGTGATGCCGAGTTGTTCCTCATCAAATCGGATTTCGGTGCGCGGCATCGGTTGTCCGGCTTCGGAGGGGAAGCTACGGTGTACTGTAACGCCTTGGATGTCCGCGAACACTTCGTCGTAGTAGGTAACCTGATCCTCGTAAGATTTCTGTAATTCGTCGTGATCCTGATCCAAGTACCATTTGACAGCGGCAAGTAAACCTACCATTTCCTCTTTTCCGACCTTCATTCCCCTGCCGATGAAAGGGTGCGGTGGTCCGTTGAAGGCGATAGTTTCAATCAACGATTTTTTTCCGACGATTAACCCACTACTCTGCGGTCCGCACAAACCTTTTCCCCCACTAAAGAGTGCTAAATCAGCACCCATCTGAGTGAAACGCCAAAGATTTTCTGGGGGTGGTAACTGTGCAGCGGCATCAACGATGAGAGGGACGTTGTGCCTTTCGGCAATCGCGATGGCTTCCTCGTAAGGCACCCAGAGGTGTTGGCGAAGAAAATTTGCGAAGTAGAAGATTGCTGCGGTTTTCTCGGTAATAGCGTTTTCTAACTCGTCGGGCGTCGTTCCGTTTTCGTCCCCTATCTCTACAAATGTGACACCGACCTGCCGAACGGCGAAATCGTATCCGACACGGCCATGACGATGCACAATGACTTCACTTTTCATTGACGCATCAAGGTGAGGCAATTTTTCACGCTTGTCAGCATCAAGCCCAGTGATACACGCGGCAGTGCTGAGTGTCAAGGCGGCGGCGGCACCACAGGAGACGTACGCCGCTTCGTTGTGGGTGAGTTTCGCAATCTCTTCCCCGACCCGTTTTTGGAGTTCGAGGATGTCTACAAAGTGCTTGGCAGCGTCTGCCATCGCCGCGACAACCTCAGGTGGCATAATCGAACCACCGAGCCGTGTGAGCGTTGCGTTCCCGTTGATGACTGTGCGAATGCCTAAGCGTTTGTAGATAGTCATTTTGATGGTTAATTGGCTGTTGGCTATCGGCGTATTGGTTATCTATCAGTTATCAATTCAGAGTTGTGTGGATTCACCCATATCATTTATGAATACCGAAAACCTCTTAGCTGACGACTGATACCTGACAACTGTTTATCCGACTTCTTCACCGTCTAATTTACCGACGTGGAGGTCGATCTCATCGCGCCCCTCGATCTTGTCCACCTTACCGTCTGCCATGTGGAAGATACGGTCGGAGACATCTAACATTTTGTGGTCGTGCGTTGCGGTGATGATGGTTACGCCGTTTTCAGCATTGAGTCGACGGAGTAGGGCGATGATTTCGAGTCCAGTTTTAGTGTCCAAGTTTCCTGTCGGTTCATCAGCGAGGACGATTGCAGGGTCGTTTGCGAGCGAACGTGCAATTGCGACACGCTGTTGCTGTCCACCGGAGAGTTCTAACGGCTTGTGTTGCACGCGGTCACCCAATCCGACGAGTGTAAGGAGGTCAACGCCTTTCTCTCTACTTTCGTCTGCACTCATACCGGCGAAAATCATCGGAAGTGAGACGTTTTCGAGTGCAGTCATAACAGGGATGAGGTTGAACGATTGAAAGATATAGCCGATTTTTCGGCAGCGGAGCCACGCGAGTTCGTACGCGTCAAGTTGTGCGATGTCCACCTCGTCAATGTAAACTCTCCCCTCGGTCGGTTTGTCTAAACCACCAATCATATTGAAAAGTGTCGATTTCCCTGAACCGGAGGGACCCATAATAGAAATGTATTCGCCGCGTTGGATTTGGAAATTGACACCGCGGAGGGCATCCACGGTCTGCGTTCCCATCTCATATCGCTTGATAAGGTTCCGGACGCGAACTGTATTTTCCTTTGGAAGGACGCGTTGGAACTTTCCTGGTGTTTCGGCGAGAATTGCACTAACATCGCCAATTTCTGTTGGTATATTCATTTTTTTCTCCTATTTTACCTAAGTTTCCGATGAGGATACGGCTTACCGCCTCTGCAGGAACCCAAAGAGTCCCGATTTTTCAGGTTCAGGTTCAGGTTCGGGCGTTACAGGAGCGTTCTGTTGAGGGTTAGGAATGGCGAACCCTATAAAATTCCGTTTGCCAAGCTGCTGCATAAACGTAAAGAGGGACGTTTCCGCTTCTTTCCGAGTCAACTGGTACTGTTTTTGGACCCCCTTTATGATCTGCGAAATGGTATGCTTACCGTCGCACATCTGCCACACATAAGTTCCGATGGAATCTAATACAATAACCCTTTTATTCGGGAGCATAAAAAGCTTACTGGCGAGTCGGATCCAGAGTTTGTCTTTCTGTGGAACAACGAGTGAGGCTTCGCCTTTGTCGTCTATTTCCCAGGTTATCAACTGGTTCCGAACAGGGAACGACTTCATCACCCGAGTCCGGTCCATATCCGGACGTTTCTTGAGTTTGAGAGCATATAGAATTCTGTTCAACATCTTTTAATGGGTCTGGAATGAACAATCTTTTATGTACGGTTGTTGGTTTTCAGTATTCGGTTATTAGAGAGAGACGTTTTTCTTACTGACAACTGAGAACTTATAACTATTAGTGGCATTCAATACTTTCAGCAACCTTTTGGACGGTCGAACGCGCATCGGTACTGCCGATGGACTGGATGACATAGATACGATTGGAATGATTGCATCGCCATAGATGAAACACAAGTGTTGTACGTTTAGAAAGTTTATCAAGCATCAACACCGGTGTAAGTGGGACCCCATCATAAAGCCGTGTCTGTTGTCCAATGAGTGTCAGACGTTCATCTTCTGAGTCTATGTCGGATGTTACTTCAAACCCGTAGCCACGAATCGCTTTTGCGTATTTGGCGCGAAACCATGCCTCTAATGGGTTTGGAGCGTCTTTATAGTCGCTCAACATCACCTCTGCTGGTCCGTACCGTTCCACGCTAAGCCGGCCTTTGTCGGGTGGAGAAGTATCTAAATCTTCTACAAAACCATTGTTCCGTAGACGGTTGCTTGCCAGTTTCGCAAGCCGTACTGCGCTTTGAAAGCGGACAGGCTTTGCAACGAAGGTAAACAACAGGTACCCACTGAGCAATTTCTGACGTTCCAACTTGTATTCTTTTGGAACACCTAACTTAAGCCCGTAAGCACTCCACAGTGTCAATGGTGCGTCTCCACGGTCTGTAATTGATTCGAAAACCCGAAGAACCGTGGGGCGCCAATTCTCCTTGAGCCGTCCCATCACCTGCACGATCGTAATCCGTTTCCCGGTGTGGAAAATCAACCCATTCGCGCGAATACTCCCCTTCCAACTAAAACCGAGAACGGTGCGTCCCTTAAAGAATTCATCTTCTTTGATGAAATTAACGTTCCGGCGGAAGGAGAGTTCGGTGCCTTTCTTATAAGTCTTGCGAATCAACTTGAAGTATTCGTCGAGCGTCGCATGAAGGTCTGGCTTTTTGCGTCGGGTGTGCGCCCATTTGAGTTCAAGGCGAGGCATCTCTGCATCGTCAAGCCGGAGATATCCTGTTTTCTGATCTCCGCTGAGTCCACTAAGTTCCCATGTCGTGGGTATTTCCAGTTCTATGCCTGCCCAACCAAAAACAGTCCAGTCCATTTTTTAATTTATTACTCCTGGGCATTGTTCCTTGTGCAAGCCTATAGAGGCTTGCAGGACAATGTTCCACAATGGTTTCTGATTAATCCCAACGCAATTAAAGATATGTACGTTTGTAGGAGCGAGTTCCAGTTCGCGATTTCCTTAAAACCGTACATCTTCCGAATCACGTCGGAATCAACCAGACACCACTGCGGAATGTAATGGATCAGTGACCAGGGGCCCATAGTTAAAAAGATTAAAACGGTTTGACGATTACGGCTTTAGAAACAAGGGCAATTGCTACAGTTCCCATGCCGATGAGGCCAACCCCGCAGGCAAATCCTGCTGCAAGGACCGGGTTGAACATATACCAACGCCGCATCCCGAATCGCTTAATCATGTAGAACCGTCCAATGATCGCACCAAGTAGCCGTGCAACCATGCCCCCCGGATCTGCGCCGATACCACCGATAATTCCGTAGTACCACATTGAGGGTAGTTTAAATACCCACAACATCCCGTAGATTGCGAGGCTTGACGTAAATCCGGCGGCGACGTAATCACCCCGAATCGCTTGAAGCATTTGGCTGTTTCCATCCCGAAGCGACGTTTTCCAGAGACATTCATTTGTGGCGTTAATGGGCCACATCATCTGTGCAAACGGATACTGTGCACTCGGAATAGGGGCAATCTTCCAGATAAAGTGAAGCACCACAATTCCACTGACAAGCAAAATCGGCATAATCAGCAGTGTGCCAGCGAGATTTGAAGTGAAGGTCGTCCCTGTCAATTCAAGGACTCGCCAATTCTGGGTGCCACGTCCATAATCTTCGTCTGGGAGTGGTGCGAACCAAATGTCTACCTCTTCGTATCGGCTCAAAATAAAGGTAATTTCGTGTAGATACGGTATTTCAAAGAGATCGCGCCCCAAGACCCCAAAGGTTCGTGCGGTAATATACGAATTAATTGGCGTGTACAGAAATGCGTAGCCTATCAGGAAACTCAAGGGGAAGTTAGGAACCATCCAATGGATGAGCCATATGAATCCAGCCATACCGATGAACCACATTAATCCCATCAACCAGATTGGGAAATCGCCACGGTTCGGAGGGGTCGCGAAGGAACCGCGTTCGCCTGCGGTTTTCTGGGATTTCCGTAGTTTAACGAGCATCGGGATTGAAGCTGCCATTCCAACGAGCGCAAGGCTAAAGGATTTCCCCATACCGTAACTAATCCAGAAATCCAGTCCGTTGAACAAGCCGACACCACGGACATCTAAACCCGGAGTCCACTGATGAAGAATCTCGTAGCGGTACAGAATTTGTGGATTCAAAATAAATTGCGATGCCATCGCCGTGATAAACTCTGTCATGATAATCGGGAACGGCATCACGAACCCAATGAGCATCTGTCCAAAATCGGTTCGGAAGGCGAAAACACCTGTTGGTGCGAAACCTTCAATACTCTGTGTGAAATCTATCCACGGGATCTTCAGGATCTGAATCGGCTGGCTCATCATAACACCGGTGAGCGAAGGCACACCGATATAGAGGAACCCCCAGATAAGTCCTGCCATAGAACCGATGGAGAAAACGCGCCATCGCCAGGTCTCTTCTTTACCTGTCGTTTCTGCGAGTGCGGTTGCCCCTTGGGCACTAATCGGTGCCATCGGATATGGGAGTCGTTCAAGGTCTGCCGTAAGCCGAAACAGAATATACTGTCCACTGACAAATCGCAGTGTCCCCAGCAGTTTTCCTACGAGGTAGATACCGATAGGCAGAAACCAGTCCGGATGTATCAGACTTCGCGTGAGTACGCCGACAGAATCACCTGCAGGTACGATCCAATCTGGGATTTTGTCTGCGATTTCATAAGAAGCTGCCTGCGGGGTATTGATAAAGTAGGCGTACCAGATAAAGTTCCGGTACTGGAGCCCACTTCCAACAGCTGCGCCTGTTAACCCGAGGAGCATATAAAGCTCCTGTCGTCGGGCAGTTGTAAAGGAACGCCGCGCGAGTTCGGTGAATAGAATAACGGCAACCCAAGGTGCTGCACCAGCACCGGATTCACCCGATACATAACTGAGATAGATGGAACCTGGCATCATCAGTAAGCCAACGAAAAGTGCTCCAACAAACACCTTAACTGTTAGCCCCGACTCAAAGGTACGAATACCGCCTTCAATGTCGTATCGCTGTGCCCAAGCTTGCCATTCATCTGCTTGTGATACTCTTTCTCTCGCCAAATTGAATGTTCTCCTTTCTTTTGACAGGGGTCCCCACCCGTTACTGGGAAGGGGGGTTGGTCGGCATTTTCCGGTCTCGCTCTGTATCAGTCTATGAGGACTGCCCGTGTGGCACTCCTAAAGACCTTCCAACCCTACAGGTCTTCTGTTCGTCCGTCACTCTTCGTCTGATTCTTCGGTGTTATCGGTGTTTCGTAGTTCTTCCCAGAAATGCGCCCAGAAAATACCAACCGCCAGCACGAGGGCTGAGAACATCTGCCATTGCCAACGCCCTTCGAGGGCGAAAACGCTGAACAGCCATAAGAAGGTGCCGATGATGATAATAAGGCTTGCTACTTTTTCCATTTTTTAACTATGTGCCTCTGAGCTGCCCTCCACTTCGTTTCGGGCAGATGTCTGGTGAAGTTGCGGTTAGAATTAACCGAAAACCATCGTGAAACGTAGTGGAACGATGACCAGATTTTAATAATTAGAAAATCTTAATCCGCGGGTGTCGGTACTGGGTCCATCTGTCCTGCTTCTTCTGTCGGTGTGTCAGTGCCCTCAGTTCTGCCACGTTCATGGAACTCTGCCCGGATATCGACACTGAATGTCCGCCAAATCAGAAGTTGTTTCCGCAGCAGATTGAGGAAACGCCGGTTGACCCGCTTCCAAGAGGCAATCTCACCACTCTCGCGGTGCACATCCAATGTGATTTTGTAGAGATCCTCTTCTTCACCACCGACTGGGGATGTAACAAACTGAATAGACTGACTCACGCCCAAGTCGTAAGGTGCCAGCCATACCATCATCCCGATCTGGTAGGAATCTTCGATTTCCGCTCGGCTGAAAGCAACCTGATCTGTATAGAAATCACTGGCGGATTCGTCTGCATGTGCCTCAAAATAATCCCGCATAAAGACGTTCAGACCGAGTGCCTCTTCTTCAAGGACGGTGAAGGGCAGGTTGAAATGCCATACGTCACCTTCAGGTTCCGGGAGTTTCCACTTACGTTCGATATCAGGGACCGCCATCCGTGAGGCTTTGATCGCTGGATACAGTGTACTCAGCAGCACTACAGCCATGACAATAATCGTCGCAACAACGGTTGACATTGACGAGTAATTGAGCGTCAGCCCAGCAAGCCAGCCGAAATTCACGAGGGTTGTCGCTATCGCTTGTCCCATGAGATAGCCTAACACCGCACCAACGATGGCGTATACGCATGCCTCCGCAAGGAAAAGGAAGGCGATATGCACAGGCGCGAGCCCGACAGAACTGTAAATACCGATTTCACGTACCCGTTCATAAACGGCTCCAAGCATGGTGTTAAGGACGATAAGAGCCGCGATCAGGATCGGTACAAACAAGTTGCCCATACCACTGAAACTCGTCATTCCGATACTACTGTAGAGGTATGTATCTTTATCGCGCCCGACAAAGAAGTCAAGGGCAATACGGTTCATGAGCGGTGCCATGATGAGGTCCAACTTATCTGTTGCACCTAATAGTTTCGGGTCACCCTCTCTCGGTTCCATGTTAACAGCAACGCTTCGAAGCGTGCCTCCTTGATTCATGACCACCTCGTATGGCAGGATGGCGACGCTGTCTGGTGTGAGATGGAGGTACTTCTGTAATTCACCTTCAAGTGTCTCATCGCCAGTGGCACCGCGGCTCCGCTGCTGTTGCATCAACTGATAATCGACGGGTGTAAGTTCTTCACCATCGTTATCGGTGAGGTCCTTGAAACCGATACCGAGGACACCGACGACGGTGAAGTCGGCGCCGTAAACAGAAACGGTGGCTTTGCCCATATCGCTTTCGGTGATCTTAAGCAACTCTGCCATCCCTTTAGGCAACACGATGGCGTAGGGCCATTCTGTTGGCCATTCGTCGGCGTCTACAGGGTTGAACCATTTTCCGTATTGGAGGTATCTGTCGATACCGCTGACACCGGGTTCGGATTCGTTCATACCCACGAGCATGTTTGCGGCGAAAGTCAACGCTTCACCCGTGAGTTGGTGGGTCGGAGGCGATGGATCTGCTACGTTTGAGGTACGTGTGAGTTGGACAAACGATTGGTCGCCAGTTCCTGAGGATTGATACCATGCGCGCGGTGCGACGACATTCCGGACGATCAAGACGGGGTTTTCCTCTACTTGTTCAATGAAGCCACCCTCTTCTAAAGCCCTGCGTGCTTCTGTGATGTCAATCGATTGTTGCCTTTGCTTGGTTAAGAGTTCGTTCTTACGTGCCAAAAGTCGTTCTAAGGCGGTAAGTGTGATCTGCGTCTTTTGCATGTCATTTAGCACGGAGGTGAGCACGGGTTCCTCAAGCGGGCGCCAGTACTGGTCGCGGATAAGAAGTCCCGTATAGCGCGGTGTCACTTGCGGGAGGCTTGTTCTATTCGGGTGCATAAACGTTCGCACAGAAGTGAACGAGATAACAGTAAATGTCAGGATTACCAACGTACAACATGTCAGGATCGTCCGTCCTTTCCGTTTCCGCATGTTGGAGATACCTAAACTAAATGCGGCGGCACTTGCACTCAATCTGCCGACATCTGCTTTATAAACCTTACTTCCTTCTTGCCGGATCTTTTCGAGTTGCTCCTCGAATTTTCGGACAATGATACTGATGACGATAACCGTCAATGCAAGCACTACGAACGAGATCAAAATAATCACAGGTGTAGTCGCGATCTGGAATGCGGGGTGAACTTGGCTTAGGAAGAAGAATACAAGTAAAAAGATGCCGAACGATCCCAAAATCTGCTTGTGGATATTTGGGAAACCGAAAATGAGCCGCTCCATAAAGTACGCGAACGGCATCAGTAAAGCGAGATAGAACATTACACCGTTAACGACATCATTACCGGTCTGTTTGACATCCGGATATGCACGTGATTCGTAGCCCCACGCGGCACGCGCGAGTTTGAGTGCTTGTTGATAGTCCTTTTGGAGTAATTCAATCTCTGCTCGTGCGAGATAATCATTCGCAAATTGATGGAGTTTATCAAGCCGGTCGCTGGAGATACCAAACCGTTTATAAAGTCGTGAGCGGTTCTCATCGAGCCACCACATATCCCGGACAACGACGTATGGAGTGAGGCGAATTTGTCCGTTTTCGCGGACGACAAACCCCTCACCAGTATAAAGCGTCGGGTTCTTCATACCACTCTTAGTTGCTTTGATGAGTAGGAGTCGTTTACCGATCTGTCCGTATGCCATCCCAATTTTAATGCGGGTGTTAGGCTTACTATACACGAGAGCGATGGGCTCGGCTGCGGACACACCTTGCTGCTGCCACGGTTTGGACATCCCGAACTTCTCCGGCGCGCTATCGGTGAGTGCATCATAGACTTCGAGTTCCCGCAAGGTCCGTAGGTACCGCTGATCCACCAAGTCGTAGATAGTTGTAGATACGCACGGAAATGTGACGACCCGACAACCCCGTCTACGAGTATTGATGGGAATTTCATTAGGAAGCAGCTTGGCACCGTAATTCCCTAAATCAGGTGCGTAGATGATATCTCCAGAATCTTGATCGAGAATATATGCTTCGACTTCTTGTTTCCCCTTGAGACGTCGTGTGGCTCTACCTTCCATAGCTAACCCGGCAACCTCAAAGTTGCCCTTGTTATCGCCCATCACAAACAGGTCCCCACGGACACCCATCATGGTTTTGTTTTTCCTGCGGAGAGTCAAGATGGGATAAGGTACCGGTTTATTCGGTAGTGCGGACTCGCGTGCGTCAAATTCAACGACATCCCCAAAGAGGTTGCAGTAGAAATTCCCGACGCGTGCGGCGGTAGGCATTTCTTCGTCCCGAAGTGCTTGGATGAGTAACGATGCCAATGTCTGTGCTTGCTGATGAAGATTACCGCCTTCGCGCAAGTCAACGCGTTCAATCGTATCGAGGGGTGTGTCCGTTAAGACACGTGCATCTTCGATAGTTGCAAAAGCGATTCCGGTTTTTCCGACAAGCGTTGCGACCTCACTGTCAAAAGCAATTTTACCGGGGATATAGGTTTTCCAAGTCTTTCCGCCACTTGCGGAGATGGCGTTAACGAAATTTGACTCACCCCCAAGTCCCGCGATTGAAATAAGAGTTTTGATATCCTCAATTTCTTCGTCGGAAAAGGTGTCTGGGTCTTCGTATCGAAGCTGTAGCATTGCGTCCAGCTGCTCACGTGTACGGATATTATTCTTTCGATTTTTCTTCGCAGTGCGGACATCATTTCGGATGAAACGCTCGACCTCTTTGCGGATATAGTCCATATCCTTGAGCATATCCTCGGAGGGTTCACCTTGATTACGCCACTGTTCAAACTGCATTTTCATCAGTCGGCTCACCCCGCTGAGACCGGTGAGTTTGTCGAAGTGCGCGCTCAGTAACGTTTCAAGTGTCTTCCCTTCAAGAGCTGCTTTATCAGAGATCCCGTTTGCAACCGTCCATTGGCTTGCCATAACGGCTTGTCGAATTTGGTCATCTGTCCACTGCCAGAGTTTCCGGACACGGACACCGAAATCAGCATCTTCGGCGTAAGCGGCAAGCTTATTGCCGATGCTTGCGAACTCGCGACGTAATACAAATTCGGGTTGCTGATCGTAGAACCATCCCTTGTTGAACACCCCGAACTGATTTGATTGTGAGGAGAAGTCAATACTAATATAGAGGGAGGTATAATACCGGTTGAATAGGTCTTGAAGTGCGATAGCCGCCTCGATCTGTCCGAGTTTTCGATTGTATTCGTCGGTGTCAATGCGCAACATCTTTTCAATGCGACTCTGGATGTTACGGAAGCGTGCGTTTCGGAGCGTCAGCATATTATCGCGTAGGAGCACTTTAGTCTCTTCATCCAAATCGGTATCTAATGTGGGTAACCGTTCAACGAGATTTTCAAGTGCTACGATGTCTGTGTCCGCACGTTTTTTGACGATCCCTAACAGTTCTTTTTCGTTAATGTGTGATGAGATGCGGGAGCGCAACGAAAGTGCCTGTTCGACTTCATCATCTGATAGGTAGTTTTCCAAAATGAGACGTTCTTCATCCAAGTATTCCCGACCTAACGTTCCGGCTGTTGCGATCAAATTCTGGATACGCGTTCGTTCCAATCGGGCGTTGCGGAGGGCAATTTCAAAGATACTTTGTTTGTCTTTGAGAAGATCGGCTATCAATATAGCAGCATCAACGGTGTCTTCAGATTCGTTTAATCGCTGTCGAAGTTGGGTATCAATAGTGTTAAGGCGTTCTATCCCGGCTTTCGACAAAAACTTACCGCCATAAATCAGAGAATCCCCGCTTGGTTTCCCCATCGGCGTTTCCTTGAGTTGCCGAATGCTGCCTTTAATCTCATCTTCAACGGGTTGGCTGTCAGGTATTTGTGCCAGAACCTTTTCAAGTAACTGGTTCTCTCGCTGGATCGCGACTTCTTGGGAGTCGTTGGCATTTCGTAAAACACTGCGTGCTTCTTTCGCTTTGTTGAGTGAGTGTAAATCAAGATGCCGGTCGAGTATTTTCTCGGGAGTCCATATCAGCGCAAATTTGCGTTTGTCGCTCATCTCCCAGTTTGCGAGGGTTTTGTTAAGCATCTCAATATCAGGGACGAGTTCTTGTGGAAGGTCTTCCGGTGTTAGGGCTTGCCAGTCTGAACCTTGTTGCACCGGAATAAGGTAGGAATCATTTGGGTGCGTACCATATTCGTCGGTGTTACCGGTCTCTATAGCGTGAGTGAGTTTCTGTACCGCCCATGTGTCAAGACGGGCAATCGGTAGTCCAAGCGTTTCGATTAATTCGCGCTGCGCGGATCGGCTCGTGTTGAGTGCAACGGCACGAACCTCAGCTAACCTGCTGACAATATCTCGGAGGAAATGTGTCGTTTGCAGAGCCTCTTTCTTCGAGCGGGCAAGATTTGCTAACAAACGACTCTTCTCTTCACCTGTGAAGCCTTGCTTTTCACGTTTTCGATTCCTATCTGTCTGCTTCTTCTGGCGTTCTGAAAAGTCCCGCTGTTGCTCTGTAAGAGATTCAATCTCAGACCGTGTTTTTGCCAAGCCATCCAGTGTGGTTGTGAGGGAGTCTAAGTCAGACTTTACGTTGTGTATACCGTGGAAAAAGTCAGCAGGGAGATCGACGAGGACGCTCCGGTCAATGGAGAGCAGAAGCCTTCTGCCCAATTCTTCAAATTCGATGACATCTGTAGAGAGTCCACGGCGAAGTCCGTGCATCGTTGGTGTACCGGGTGAATTGGTGGCAGAACCGACAATATCTTGTCCAATGCCTTCCATGAAGGCGCGCATACCCGCAAGCCCTTGGAAGTGTCCATCAACTGCAACAAGCAGAACAGAATAGCCGGGCCGATATTGGGGTTGACTAAAAAGGCGCGCGAGTTCCATGAGGGTCGCGATACCGCAAGTTGGATCAGCACCGGGTGCCATTGCGGGGACGACAGACATGGAGTCGTAATAAGCTGTGAGAATGATGAGTTCATCACGTAAGGTCGGGTCTCCACCCTCCAAAAACCCACGTATATTTTGCCCGACGCGGCGTTCCCAAGTCATCTTACCTCTGACACGAACATTAACTTGATTCCCCTGAGCCTGTTGTTCTTCCAACAAATTGGTTAGGACAGCAGCATCTTCTTTGGAGATCCAAAATCGTGGTATATTAGCAGGGACGGTACCGAACTTATTTTCTGCTTCACCTCGGATGGTTGTTTCGGGTTGGATAAAGATAACGGCAGTGCCACCGAGCATTGCCGCATTGATATAACGAGTACTGGAGTTAAAATCGAGAAGGACTATCGCCCCTTTCGGGATAAAGATATGTGATTCACTCGCGGCGATAAACTCGCCGGATTCATCGACTTGTCCATCGTTGTCGTTATCAATTTCATCAGTGTCGTCCCCCGGAATTTCGTCTGTCCAGCCATCTGCATCGTTGTCAATACCATCTGTTCCCCACCCTAAGATTTCAGAAAGCTGGGGGATTTCGCCATATTCATCAATAGTGCCATCCTCATCATTGTCGATGCCATCGGACGCTTTTTGCAGGTGTTCATTAAGTATATCATCGGTGATGCTGGCTTCGGTGATACGATAGCGTCGAGCGAGCGTTGTGAGCGTATCCCCATCTTGGAGCTTGTGCCAAAATCCGCCAATGTTGGTGCCGTTGAAATCGGCGAGTTCGCCATCATCGCCGTAAAGGAGGGGACCAGACAAACCTCCTGTTGGAATAAATACGGTGGTTCCTTCGACAACTGGGGTCGCCAGAAATTTGTTCCGGTCGTCTGCAAGGATAGTCGTCTCATCAACTTGGTAACTTTCTGCGATGTCTTTAAGTGTTTCCCCTGCTAACACAGTGTGTTTAATTCCGTCTGCTAACAGGGAGGTCCGCACAAGATTGGGCCAGAGTGGGGTGAGTTTAAAGGCATGTAGTAGGTTGGCTTCTGGGGAGAGTACTTCAATGATGCTATCGCCGTGGTCGATCGGCACAGTGACGGAGAACTCGCGACTTTCCACGTTTTGCAAGCCTATTTCGACGAAACGGTCAAAAATGTATTTGCTGCCACTCGCAGCTTGTGGATAGCCCGTTACCCGACTGTCGAGGCTTGAGAGGCGTGCAATGTCCTTTCGAATGTTGCCAATAGAGAGGTCATCCCGAATCTGAATGGCTGCAGATTTCATGCCAGTACTGGAAACTGTTTGCGCGTATGCAGTATCGGGCAGTTGCCCAGTGACAAGCAAAACGGAAAGGAAAAACATTAATACATTTATTAGTGCACTGAAGCGTCGTAAGCTGCACTCGTGCCTACTATGAATTTTCATGTTGTAAAGTCTCCCGCCTTTTTCAGATTTTTCAGATTTTCCCTCTGTAGCGCGTTTGGGTATCCCTGAGAGAATACGCAGGAAAACAGCGCGCAAAGAAATTATACCCCTAGCATCCGATCACTCTTACAAAGTGGAATGCGGTTCATATATCTTTTTCTATTTTTTTCGTGTTAGCTCCGTTGTTCTTTAGATTCGGTGGTCGCGTTTATGCTGTCTCTTTTAAGTGTCGCGGAAAATCATGAAGTAGTCGCTTTTCGCTATAGATTCCTGTTTTCGGAGCCTACTGGCGTAATTTTAGAAAGTAATATGTATATTGTATATTATTATTGCAATTTTTGTCAAATTAAAATTTGCATTTAAGGCTTTTTTAGGTTAAAATATATTTCACGTTTTTGCCTCTCATTGAAGCAGAATTCCCTTAAAACCACATTTCACTGCAACGCTGCAGCGATGCTAAAGAAATTTAAGAAAACTCAGCGGTATTATAACAATAGTTCGCTGTTTAATAATAAGGAGCTTAACGTGGGCAGAGAATCAAGAGACTCAAATACAGATAAAGTCGTCTCACGTATAAAACTACGTCGTCGTGAATTGAAGTTGACACAAACAGAACTTGCAAAGGTGGCAAATCTAACACCTGCTGCGATCTCGCAATTTGAATCAGGAGCCCGAAAACCCTCGTTTAAAACACTTTCAAGTCTTTCCGATGCTTTAAAAGTCACTACCGATTACCTACTTGGAAAAGCCGACAAAAGCTATGATGACCTCTTAGCCGACCCAAAGATTAGTGCTATGTTCAAGGGGATGATGGAATTTACGGAAAAAGACAAGGAAACGCTCTACGAGTTCTATGAATTTCTTAAGATGAAAGCGGAAAAACCCTCGAATACATAGTAGCCCTATTTCGTGTTGAACGAAGTCTGCTCCGGTCTGTGAGAATTCAGTTCTGTATTGACAAAACGTAGGTTGTATATTGAAAAGCACAATTTATTTTTACTTTCAAGAAGTATTAAGCAGTTAGCACAAAGAACATACAAAAATCCATCACTTCTGGTGAGGATAATGTCTGTACCAGAACTACAAGTTTTGATTTAGAAAACGGATTAAGTGCTTTCAGAAACTGGAATTAAATTGTAGAGTCTATTGGTGAAGAAATCTGGGGAAACCCCAAACAAAAACACCGATTAAATTTAAAAATTTGGACAGAGGCAGATTTTCCCGAAATTTTGGCGGTTCTCTAATAGCAGGTGTGCCTCACCCGCACGATGGAGTGGTAAAATCCTGTCAATAATAGGTTCCAGTTTTCCTTGTCCAGCGAGATGGACAAGCGTTCGGAGTTCAGGGACTGTGCCGAGGGCGGAGCCCATCACTGTTAGTTGCTTTTGGTACATCTTTCGGATGTTAATTGTTCCAATGTTGCCTGTTGTCACACCACACGAAACGAGCCTCCCATTTTTCGCAAGACTCGCGATGCTCTGATCCCACGTTGCGGCACCAACATGCTCAAGGACAACATCCACGCCTCGTCCGTTGGTTACATCAAGCACGACCTCCGAAAAATCAATGTCTTTGTAGTTAATCGTAACCTCTGCACCCATCTGCCGGGCACGTTCAAGTTTCTCATCGCTGCTCGCTGTGGCAAAAACTCTGGCACCCGTTAAATTTGCGATTTGTAGTCCCGCGCTCCCGACACCACCGCCTACGCCGAGAATTAAGACATCGTCCTCAGGGCGAAGCTGCGCACGCGTCATTAACATATGCCATGCTGTGAGATACGCTATCGGCATTGCAGCGGCGTTAACGAATGACAGTGCCGCTGGCATCTGAATAGCGTTTTGGGCAGGGGCTTTTACGTATTCTGCGTATCCGCCGTTTGTTTGGAAACCGATGAGTTCTTGCGTGTCACACAAGTTTTCAGCACCGCGATAGCAGTCACTACAGATACCGCACGGAATACAGGGTGCGAGAACGACTCGATCCTCGACCGCAACACCGCGGACTGTGTCACCAATTTCGGTGATTGTCCCAGCAATGTCGGAGCCGAGTATATGTGGCGTATCCCCTTGACGGAGTTTCGCTTCTATCTCGGGGCGGTTCCGCCGGGCATGAATATCCAGATAGTTCACCGCACAGGCTTCGACTTTAACCAGCACCTCATTCGTATCAAGCGTCGGTTTGGGTACGTCTGTGTACTGAAGGACCTCCGCGCCGCCCTGTTCTGAGAAAACAATTGCTTTCATTTTTCTAATGATTAACTCTGGGCATCGTTCCACTTCGTTCCACGATGGTTTCTGGTGAATTCCAACCGGATTGGGCAGCTTGAGAACTTTTTTCAAGCACACAGGAAACGGGCAATAGATGGAGTAAACTTCCTGATTCGCGCTGCAGTTTAGAGCCTATGTAACTCATCTAAACAATCAGAAAGTCCTAATATCTGTAGTTCTCTGGAAACATAATTAAGGACAGCCTTTTCCAATGCCAACGGATAAACGACTCCGTACTGTTTTGCAATATTCGGTCCGTACCGTTGCATAATCGCTGTTAACCGGAGATGTGCTTTTGCAATGTCTTCTCTATTAATACTTTGCATTGTTAATGCATCTTCGATTTCTTCTCTGAGAACTTGCGGTACAAAAGCATTAATATTTTTTACACCTCTGTCTCTTTGCTTCCCACTCCCTATGATGAGTACTTCTGTCAGCGACATTACAACAAATGTAGTCCCCATAAATCCTGCAATGCGTTCCTCGCGTCCCAAGACTGTAGGAAGAATAGCAAGCACACGCCAAAACTCGTTGAAATGCTGCTTTAGTATCGAACTAACATCTTTTGATTCTTTGTCTCTACACGTTTCCTTGAATTGAATACATCCTTCGGCGGCAGACACCAGATGAACTTTAGTACGTTCAAGGATAATTGTATCCCCTGTGTGTAACCAAACATCAACTCGCAAGCCTGCTGTTGTGATGCAGGTCATCATCTGTCCAGGAAACGTGTCTTTGAAGAGAACCAACGACTGAATATCGGATAGCCAAAATTCTAATTCCTGTTGGAAAGTTTCTTTATTCTCTTCGGCGACCAATAGATGAATGTCAATATCTGAATATCTGTCGGCGGTGTCTTTTGCGAAACTCCCTTCAAGCCACGCTGCCAAAATATGCGCGTCTGACGCTGCTTTACCTGCGAATG
This sequence comes from Candidatus Poribacteria bacterium, assembly GCA_965198235.1. GTDB lineage: Bacteria > Poribacteria > WGA-4E > WGA-4E > WGA-3G > WGA-3G. The sequence continues at coordinate 22,279 of CBDAOZ010000001.1, read as the reverse complement.
CCTTCAGGTATTCTTGATGCATTTCCAATCCTTTGCAACAAATTGCTCAGGCATGCTATGTTTGTCGGCGTGGCGCGAAAATTTACCCATAGGCACCGTGGTTGAGGAAGCCGAGTAGCCGGCGCAGACGGGGACTCGCATTTTTGTGAACAGACTCCGGCATATTGTAGTTCATAAATGGATAGTATTTATGCCCAACAAGGCGGCGCCCGTATGTCACTTGTGTGATATATCGGATGCGCTGGGTCTGGTTCGGACCCCCGCGGTGCCATACCTGATTGTTGAACATGATAACGCTTCCCGCTTTTCCGAGATTGTACTGGATTTTTTCCTCCCACTCCGTTCCTTCTATCGGATTCGGAGGCGATGCACCGAAAAGATGTGAACCTGGGACAACCTCTGTGCCACCGTGTTCAATTTCAGTGACATCAGTGAGATAGTAATTTGCCGTAAAGAGTAGTACCGGCAACCGAACATTCTTTGGTGGTTCACCGTCTGTTACGATGTAGTGTAGCGCATCGTCTTGATGCCACGATGTGATGCCACCTCCTGGGAACGTCTGGAAAGAATTGTTGTGAATAACATGACAGTTTTCCGCGACGAGTGCTTCAGCGAAAGAGACAATCGGTTCAAGGTCGAACAATCGCCGATTCGCTTCACTGTGTTCAAACATCCGATGGCTTAAGTGCATACGACCCGCGGGGCTTCCACCATTTAAGCTATTCGGATCGTTTTCGAGTGCCCACTCTAAATCTTGTCGAAGTTGCGCACATAAATCAGGGGGCAAGACGTTTTGCAAAAACAGGCAGCCTCGCTGGTGGAATGTCTCTACCCATTCCTGAATTTGTGCCTCACTGACAACCTGATCTGCCAAATAGGTTGTTTGTGCCATTTTTTCCACCCTCCGTCGTTTTTTAGGACCGTGGATGCAGATAAAAGCAGCCTCACGGGTTATAGGCGCGGTTTCTGCCCGCGCCTTTAGCCTTTTATAAGGTACCCGTGCATGGCACGCCTATAAAAATAGTTTCTATTAACCCATTGCTGCAGCGACGATAATGCCGAGTGAAACGAGAACACCCGCAACTGCAATGCCAGCAGCGGTATTGTTCTCTTCGGCAATCTGGCGGTTTAGGTCGTAGGGGGTCGCCATATCGAAGACTTTGTAGCCTACCATCAGAATGATTAAACCGACGATGCTAAAAACAATGCCTTCAATGATAAAACCCCCCAAGGCTTTGAAATCTACCATCGAAGCATCTCCAGACGCAGCCGCGTCAGATTGGGCAACGGCGTTATGTGAAAATAGGACAAAGGCAGTAATTGCTGCAGTAACCAAGATAAGCGTGGTGAATACAATCTTCTTAGCCATTTTAATAATCTCCTTATTTTTCGTTTTTTTAATAGGTCCCTCTGAGCATCGTTCCACGATGGTTTCTGGTTAATTCTGTGCCGGGTTTGGGAACTATTACATGCTTCTACTTTTCGTTTGGACTTCACCGAAAACCTGCCCGAAACATTGTCCCGCAAGCCTCTATAGGCTTGCGCAAGGAGGGCAGAACGAAGGCCTGTTAATTAAAAAATCTCAAACTGCACATCCGTGGCGGCGTGCAGGTACTTTACCAATATAGCGTCCTTATCTTCGATATAAAGCCATCCGGATTCGACATCTTCGAGCGTTTGCACACCCGCAATCTCGGTCTCTGCATATTTGCCCGGTATGTTGATGGATTCGGAATCGTCAGCGGGTGTATCCGCATCAGTAATTGGAGGCTCGTCCGGCGGCGATGAAAACTGATAGCGTGTCCGAAGTACTTGTGGCGCGCGTCCATAACCAACGATAAGGGTATAACTCGTTTCGTTATCGGCATAGCTGAGTTGCCAGTTCAGTTGCCCGTTATCGGTTAAGGTAAGTCCATCTACCATCGCCCCGGAACTGAGGTGTATCTCCCCGGCAATAGCAGTTTTTATTCCGGGATCGAGCCCTCGGAGTGTATAAAAGTTCACCATGATATCTTCGGGGTTCAAGTGTGGTCCCCTGCCTTCAGTGCAGAAGCCATAAAATCCATCGGGATAGGTGCCTTTGAGCTCACCGTCTTCCCACTGTTGGTACATCGCACTTGCCGTAATACCCTCAGCGATTTGAAGCCATCTGTCATCTTCGGTGTGCCGGTTCAAGCGTTGTAGGTAATAGGCGAGAACTAATCCGTTCCATTGAACAGGGACACCGAACCACGGATGCGTGTAGAAGCTCGTACCGAAAACAGGGATTGAGGCGAACTGCATACCGGGTCGGTCTGGGAGATGCCAATGGTAGAGGAATGGCAACGCTGTTGCCGCCCAATACGTTGCGCGTTTGAGATATTCTTTTTCTGCTGTTAATTCGTAAGCCTCAACATAAGTGCCGATGGCGTAAGCAGCCGCAAGAACATCTGGTTGATACATTGGGCATTCCCACATTTGTGCACCGCGTGGCACGGAGAATTGCTGAATGAAATTAAGTGCTTTCAAACCTGCTTCACGCGAGGTTTTATTTCCGGTAATCCGAGCATGTTTAAGAAGTAGAAGTGCTGATTCAGCACAGGTGCCGAGCACCGCTTCATCTGCCTTTCCGAGGGAAGCAGTTTTCGCGTCTGTTGGGTGCCACCGCCAACTTCCATCCGATGCTTGGGTAGCAATGCGCTGCTGCGTTTCTTCCTCCATGTAAGATAATCCAGCATTGATATTACCGATATAGAATGGGAATTCCCATCTTAAAATGTGACACGAACCGCGTGCAGCCAAGCCGCCTGCTCCGGATTCGGTTATGGTGTTTTTGGCAATTTCTAACACCCGTTCCTTCACATGTTCATCTTTTGTAGCCAGATAATCGTACCAGAGCAGGGTGCCGAAACCCGGTTCATTGTGAAGTGCCCAGTCCACACAGTGACGGGATTTTCGAGCGTCTGCGTCCCATGTAGTCTGCATAAACCCGCACCGCGAAAGTAAGACCTCTTCTTCGTCGCTACGGGGTGGTGATAACGGTTCAGGGGCACCATAAGCATCATTCCAATGCGCTATGGCATCTAAGATAGAGGCATTTCCATCCACGATAATTTCAGTTTTGATGGACACCGGACGCGACGGTATGAGTGGATACGGGATAGAAGCCTCTGTCTGATTTTCTGGAACCCATGCTGGTACAGTCGGGACGAATACACCAAGAGCGTGATTTTTCTGGTACTGATGCCAATTGGGCGAGGCGAATACTGCAGAAAGCATCTGATTCTCACCATCCCAAGTGTCCAGAGGATTCCAGATGATGCCGACCATTGATTTCTGCATCTCTACTGCCATGACTGGCACTGTGATTTTATAGGGATGCGGGACAAGACGGTTATCAAACGGTGGTGCTGCGTCACGTGTGCTTGAGGAACGTTCATCGTTTTCCAAGAATTCGAGCCCAGGGAAAAGTGCTGCCGTTTTCTTTTCGCGATTACGCCCTTGCCCGGCGTAAAGCATCGGACCCCGAAAGGCAAGAAGTTCTCTGTTCCCATCCGTTTGCAACTGATATTCCGTTTTCACCCGCGTCGCACTTTCGCTGAGCGTCCATTGCATCTCATAATTCCACGCAACGCCATCTACATCCGTATCCGAGCCGCTTAGGTGGACAATCGACTCCCCTTGATTGTTCCCGGCAAGTTGATAGTCTGTTGGCACAAGTTGTGACGTTTGACGGTTTTGTGATACGTCCAAGTAGACAACCTCGGAGAGTGCCGGACAGGTTGCTACCTGCTGGTAGTTACCGCCTTTTGCGGCAAAGATTATGTAGTACTCAAACCCCCTCTCAACAACCTTTTTGTCATTGATTTCTGATCTTGGTTCAGGACCGCGGACGAAAACGATGCGGAGGTGTTTATTTCCCAGCACAACGCTACCATTTTCCGTGTAGGTGTGTAGTTCTTTCACTACTTTGGCAGCGAGTTTAGGAGGTTCAGGAAAAACCACAATGTGTTCTTGGGCTGTTTGACGTTCTTCGCCTGCTGAGGTTTGACATTTGAGCGAGACAGAAATAGGGACTACAGTCGGATTTGGGAAACGGCGGGCTATCCAAAAGACGGAGGCTTCTTCACCCGGTTCAATTTCTTTAACGGTTTGCCTGGGGCGTCCACGCCGTAGTTTCATGCCGTTGATAGAGATTCGCGCCGTATCCGCTTTGTCGAGTGGCGCGGTGCCGATATTCCGAAGCGTACATTGCACTTCAAAATCTTCGCCTGCAGTGACAACTGCAGCCGTCGCACCTACGTTCACAATTTCTAATTTCGGCTGTGCCGCGTAAAGCGATATTTTGACAGGAGACTCTTCTGGTTCGTGTGACTCGAGACAAATGTTCGCTAAATCCGAAACTGTTGTTGACGTGGATTGACTAAACTCACGTAGCTGCATCCTGCCATCGCTGGCGTGTAAGACAGCAATTCCACATCGTAGTTTGGGTTCGGGGTCCCTTTTCCCTTTCCGGAGGCGGGTCTGTTTGAGTTTACGTAACTGCGGCTTACCCCACAAAGCCCACGCGTAGTTACTATTGCCTTCTATGTTGCATTCCGTCAAGAATGAGACGACGACCTCTTTGCCAGCGTAGGACGTAAGTTCGATGCTTTCTTCTACCCATTGACATTCGGTCGATACAGATTTGAAGCATCTTTCCGGTACAGCTTCTAAACCTGTATTAAGAAGATCGAAAATTTCGATAGCGAACTTTACGCCTCCGGGCTGTCGCTCCGCGTCGTCAAAAACAACACCATCCCGTAATCCAATGGAAAAATGTAGGAAGAGTTTCTCTTTTTCATCAACATCCGGAAGTGACAGCGTGTAATCGATTTTTGCCGCTTCTGTTGGAGTTGGATGTTCAAAGATAGCGGGCTTTGTCACGCCGCCAGAATAATCTGTTCCGCTAACGGATGCCTGATCTGTACCGGAAACGGTGCTTTGTCCAAACATCTCCACGAAGTCATAAATCTCTTCAATAATGCCGAGTTCTAACGGTGTTGCTTCGTGCTCTGCTTCAGAGATCGTTGCTTCTGTTTCAGTATCGCCGCTTCCGTCTGTTTCCTGTGTTTCAGTTGCTATGACTTCAACGTCAGAAACCTGCGCGTGCTGCGCTATAGTACCCTCACCTTCCTGTTCAGATATTACAATCTCCGTTGCAAATTCTGTCTCATCTTCGGAAACAGGATCGGTGTCTTCCGATGACTCAGTTGCTTCATTATCGGACGGCGCAAGGGGGATGATCTCGACGACAGATGTTTCTTCTGCGCTGGGTGTGTCAGGAGTGTCGTCCTCGCTGGCGTGAGTCTCTTCATCTATAGAGATAGGTAAGGCTTCGCTGTCTTGTTGTATTTGAGGACTGTCATCATTTATAGCGACAAACGGTACATCGTCTTCAGAGGGTGTTTCCTCCGACTCAGACAGCGCGAAAAGACTGTTTTCGATTTCTGAGGGTTCAGAAACCGGGGTATCGGAGGTATCTGATGCTGTGGATTCAGCATCATTCGTGGAATTATCGTCAGTTGCGAATTCCGATTCCGTTTGGTGTTCGTCACTCTGCTGTGCATCGGCAGATGGATCGGTCTCTTCCTTCGTATTTCCGATACAAGCGGCTAAAAACTGTTGAAAACCGGTGAGCATTTTTTAATTATTCCTTGCGGTTCGGTAAGCTGGGTGTTTTTGCTTGGGTGTTTCCCCAGGGATTTGATGTGCCTTTCCGTATGTCTGAAGAAACACCCAAGCAATACGCAGAAATACCCTATCAAAAACACCCTTCCACTTCGTTTCAGGCTAAGTGCTTTGGTTTACGACCGGCTCCATTTCTGCTTCATTTGTTTCATCTCGTCATTGAGCACGAGTTCCGCCGAGGGGGTCTGGGCAGATGCTTCAATCTGCCATGCCCCAGATTCGTCTTTCAGCACGGGCTTGCGCTGAGCGACAGGTAGCACATCGAAGGGCGTATGCGGTTCAAATTGATACCAGTATGCCACAGAGGACATCTCATTGCTGAGATGATTCCCGTGTCCGTGCTCTATCGTAACCCGAATCTCTTTCTCAAAGCGGATCGGGTTTTCAATGTGATAGACATAGGAGGTCTGGTAACCGTCGGTATTGTTTTCGTGGATAGAGGAACCGTTGTGTGCAAAAGCGTTCTGTTGCATTTCCCAAGCCTGGTTGAGGTAATCTTCTGAACCTGTGCCGTGCAGATCTGGGGGCCACTTATAGCCATCGACCCAGATCATATCATCGCCTTCACCCCACCACGTGCCTTGAAAGTTGGTAACCGACAGGTTGCAACCGATATAGTGTCCCCTACCTTCGGCGGACAGAATCAGGTAATTGTTGTCCCACGCGAGCCGTTCCGCGTTGATAATATTGGCTTCCGGCGTATTAACGCGAATTTCATGTCCCCACCCATCACACGGGTTTTCACGATGGAATTGGGCATGGAAATAGGCAATATCATCGTCGAGCGGCTCAGGGTACTGCTCATAGTCGATATAGAAGTATTGGCGGTGGCTTGTATCACCTTCGTTGACGAGTTCGATCCTTGCGCCGCGGTTAAAAGGCATCTGCAAGTAGCAGTTAAGCGCGCAACCTGTATTGAACTGGTTGTTCTGGTGTGTAGAAGCGGAGAACGGAATGGAATCGTATGAGTTAACAATTTCGTTGCCGAGTCCAAAGAAGTCCCCTAATGGACACAAGACACTTGGATGTTCCTCATCGTCCCAAAACATCCGAATCAGGACGTTTCGATAACCGTTTGGCTGTGTCATCCAAATATGATTGATACAGCCGGATCCTTGAATGTCGGCGATAACACGGGTTTCGCCGGGTTCGACATTCCATGCATCGTTATTTCTGCCTGTCGTATCCCATGAAGAAGCGCGTAACGAACGTGCTTTTTTTACGCGCGTCAGCGATGACAATAATCCGTCAACGTAGGTCATTCAACTTTTCCTTATTAATTTTAAAGTTCCCACTCAGAAGCGCGAGGAGACATGTAAAATGTTCTTGCTATTATTATACCACATACGCGTGGAAAATCAATATGCTTTTTGGCTTTCGTACTTTCTGGATTCCGACTAAGAATCAGACAGAACAGATTTCATCTTTTCCAACCCGATTCGTGCGACTTCTGCAGGATCTTGTTCCCAATAACTTGGGTTGAACAATTCCAATGAGATGACACCTGCGTATCCCGCGTCCTTCAGAATAGAGATCATCTGCCCGAGGTCGAGGATGCCATCGCCGGGATAAACCCTGTCTGCATCCGATTGTGCTTCGCGCGCGGGTTGCGCAGGCGCGTCGTTGAAGTGGAAGACAGCAATTTTTTCGCCGGGAATGCCCCTTATATCTTCTATCTCCCCACCGCCGCGATAGATGTGGAACGGATCAAGAACAATCGTACTATCCGGGTGATCTGCCACTTCCATCACTTCCCACGCATGCTTGACTTGATTGACACCATCGACGAAGCCAAGAAATTCCATAGCAGGTTTAACGCCGAATTCGCGTCCGAGTTCAAGCAGTTCTCGGTAATTCTCGCCACCTAATTGGAGATCTGCCACTTCACGCGGCGGACTTGAGATGATATAGGTTGAGCCGACAGCGGCGGCTTGTGCCATCCGCCGTTTCGCCTCTTCAATCGCTTCCTGATGTTCCTCACCGGTCGTATCGAGCCAGCCGTGCAAGGCGATAACGGTAGGCACCGAAAGTCCGTAGCCATCAAGTGCTTTTTTGACATCGGTAAGCGAACCACCCTCTTCCTCGTAAGCGGTTAAATCATCATTCCATAGTTCAATCGCTGAATAGCCGGTTTCGGAAGCGATTTGAATCTTATCCATGAGTCCGGCGGGCCGAATTGTGCTTGTATTTAAACCTAATTGAAATTGTACCATTCTATCTTCCCTTATTTGTCCATCAAACTTCTAATGAATCGGACATCTATACGCGCAAGGTCAATGACGGTGTCCACAGGCTCTCCACTGTATTCGCTATGGAAACTCACGGGACCTGAAAAGCCGATTGTTTGTAGTGTGTTCACTGCCGTTTCCCAGTCAACAAAGCCGTTTCCCATTCGGACGACTCTGCCGCCGCGCATTCCGGGCGAACGCGCCAGATCCTTGAAGGCGATAACTGCGAGATGTGATTTGACAATATCGAGTGCCATGTTAATCGGTTCCCCGACGATCGACAGATGTCCTGTATCAGCAAAAACGCCGACGTGCTGCGCGTCGAACCCCTTTACAAGGTTCATCACTGCACATGAGTTCAGCCCCATGGAGGTCCCGGAATGGTTATGGATGCATGTCCGAGGTCCGTATTGCGCAGAGAGTTTTGCAAACCCGTCCAATTGCTCACGGATGAAATCGACTTGTGCCCAGTAGCCGCCATCCTCTGCGTGCCAGTGCCAATATCCCAGTTTGATATTTTCAACGCCTGCTTCACCTGCAGCGGCGTAGACACGACGCGTATCTTCCTGACTTGGGTCGAGAAAATCACCCGGTGTGGTGACAAGTGGGATGGACAAGCCTGCGGCGGCGAACTGCTTTGCGGCGGCGGGTAATGCTTCCGTCGCGTTTTCTGGGTTCACTGGATAGCCCGGACGAACACATAAGTCAGCACCGCTCACGCCGACCGATTGTAACGCGGTAATAATATCTGGAATTTCTAAACCTTCCAGATGTTTCGTGAACATAATAAACTTCATATTTTAATTTATGGACTCCTGGGCTAAAGAAACGCCCAAGCAAAAACCCCTCCATTATTTCATTACGAGCAGGTTTTCGGTTACATCGAGAGCAATTAAGGAACTGAACAGTCTTTTAAAAATTTAATCCGCTCTTTTCCATCGGGTTTATGGCACATCGGAGCATGCCTACTACTCTACCAATCGACAACAGAGCCGTCGTCAGGGTGGTACGTCACGGGATTCTGCCAGTCGTGATCAATCTTGTCTTCGAGCGCATCCTCATCGAGTTCGATGCCAAGCCCGGGACCGGTGGGGAGTTCAACGAATCCGTCTTTAAAGACGAAGGGGTTCTTGAGATAGCCTTCACCGAGAGTCGTGTGCTCCTGCATCAAAAAATTCGGGATAGAAGCATCTAACTGAATACACGCCGCTAAGGAGATGGGACCAAGAGGGTTGTGCGGGGCAATACCACCATAGTAGGCTTCTGCCATACCAGCAATGATGCGCACCTCGTTGATACCCCCGGCGTGACAGAGGTCAGGTTGGAGGATAGATGCTGCCTGTTTCTCTAAGATTTCACGGAAACCCCACTTTGTGAACACGCGCTCACCTGTCGCAATCGGAATGTGGGTACTCCGCGCTATTTCGGCGAGGGTGTCCACATTTTGGCACTGAATCGGTTCTTCAATGAACATCGGTTGGTAAGGTTCTAACGCTTTAATCAGAACTTTTGCGGTTTGCGGGCTGACTGCACCGTGGAAGTCAATCGCGAGATCAACTTCTGTGCCTGCGGCTTCGCGCAACGCTGCGAAGTGATCCACGGCTCTGTCAATGAAGGCTTTGTTTTCGATGATACGTGCGGGTCTGCCGCCTGCAGGACCTGTTTTGAAAGCAGTAAACCCTTTATCAATCCACTCTTTGATTCCGTCTGGATCACCACCACCTTTATATAGCCTGATGCGATCGCGCGTCGGTCCACCGAAGAGTTGATAGACAGGGACACCCAGCGACTTCCCTGCGAGATCCCAGAGTGCTTGTTCCACACCACTCAATGCGCTTGTCAGAATGGGACCGCCGCGGTAGAATGCGTGGCGATACATCGCTTGCCAGTGGTGGACAACACGTCTCGGATCTTGACCGATAAGGTAGGGAGCAAGTTCGTCAACGGCTTGCGCACACGTTTTCGCACGTCCCTCTAAAATTGGTTCGCCGAGTCCGACTAAACCTTCATCCGTGTGGATTTTAAGGAAGAGCCAGCGCGGTTGCACCAGGAAAGTTTCCAATTTTGTTATCTTCATTAAGGTTCCTCAGATTAATATGGGCTTGCAAGCAGCACCTCGCCGCTTGAAACGGATTGTTTTGTGAATTTTGATGTTATGTTACCATTTTCCATAAATTTTGTCAACAATTGCAAAATAGGGTCATTGACAGCGATTGAATGGTAAACTGGGGCTTTAAGTTTATCGTTTACTACTATATGGGTCCTCGACCTAAATATCCGCAAAATTGACACAAGCACTCAGACGTGTTATTATTTTCACAATGACTTGGTTCGATGTCGCGCGGCTGAAGTCATTTTCCGTGCGTTTCCTGCACAATAACCTTTTTGAGCAAAACCCTTGAAATTACAAAAGGAGACCAGCACAATGAGCCGTTTTTATGTCCTTTCCCTAACTTTTATCGGCAGTATCGTACTTCTGTTTTCACTGTCTCTCCAGAGTGCGGCTACGACATTTTCCGGTCGCGTTGTTGATGAGGCGGGAAAGCCGGTTTCTGGCATCGAGTTAGCCCTGCCTGGATTCAGAGTGACCACACCTCAGGACCGAGATGAACCTGTGTTTCTTCCTTCTCAACAAGCTGAAACGAATGAAGTCGGCGAGTTCCTGATTAACGAGATTACTTCACCTTCAGTTCAATTGATGTTACTTCCCGTTCGTGCTGCAGCGTATGAAATTCGCGCTGTTAAAATTGAGGGTGTATCCTTCTATATCGATGAACGGCAGAGTCGTTTTGGTGGTATCACGTTCGCTATTGCACCGGGAGCAGATGTCAAAGATGTGGAGATAATCGTTCGTCCGAGAATGCGGATTCGCGGACGCGTCCTGTCTGCCGACGGCACCCCACTTCGCAATGAACGAGTTGGCATCAGGGTAGAACGTCGCGACATAGATGGCAGCGGCAAAGGGGGTGGTGGAGGCACGAGAGCCCTCGATGCCGATGGTTACTTTGTGGAATATGTAAGGGAACCTGCCTATTATACTGTCTCCGTAGGATATCAGGGACAGTCGGCAGAATCCGAGGAGATATTGCTTAAAGACGGGGAACGTCACGATAAGCTCGTCTTTACCCTTGACGGCAAGGCATCTCCGAAGCCTGATCGGGCAGTCGCCCGCGTCCCCGACAGAGAACGCTTTCAAGCGGCGTGGAACCGTGATCGCCAGGGTATGTGGGCAATCAATCCTGAAAACCGGCATGCCTACAAAAGGATTTATTGCGAAAGCCGTGAGGAGGCACACACCCGCGCTGTTGAACAAGGAGCGCATCTCGTTGCTATCAACGATGCGGCAGAACAGGAATGGCTCCTTGAAGTTTTTAGACGAGAAAATTATTGGATTGGACTGACCGACGCTTTAAAAACGGAGAATCCACACTGGGGTAATGGCGAACCTGTCACGTATACCAACTGGAGTCAACCGGAGAAGACTGCTGGCGGTGAAGGGTCTGGTCAAGACGGTGAGGCGAACCAGGGTTACGCTGTTCTCATCGGATTGACAGGAAAGTGGCAAGAGACGCGTCAGGGCAATCCTCTCGCACGCCTGACGGAACGGGCGATTCTGGAAAAAGAGCGTTTCACTGTTGGAACACCTGAATCGGACGACGATATTGAAAAGCGTTAAGCGCATCAAGACACGAGGAGGTATTGACATGGACCGGAACTGTACTACACCAAAGTTAGTCGTACTTGCATTGATACTTTTGTTTGTCGGAGCAGGCGTTGAAGCAGCGGCAGAAGGACTTAGTGGGCTTTCAGGGAAAGTTGTCGATTTAGAGGGAAACGCTGTCGCTGGCTTCACATTTGGCATTCAACCCGTACAACTACACGACGGCTTTCTCCACGCGGATCATGATTTCCTACACTCTTTATCCAAGGGAGAAACTGATTCGGCGGGGGTTTTCACTGTCAGCGATATCCAGCCCGGGCTTGTTCAATTAATTGCACTTCCAGCCCCCTTGCTGGATGCGTTTGAGATGTTTGACCCAGAGAGGTTTCCTCCAGAAGAGGAGATTCCACCGGAATTGATGAGACTTGGTAGCCTTGAGCCGGATAAGAGGATTTACTCTATTCAAGTTGGGAAGGTCACCGTCTTTAATATGGGCGAACCCGGCTTTTCTGAAGGACTCACGTTTGCACTCGACCCCGGTGTGATTATTGAAGATGTCAAAATTACCGTTAAACCACGGCTTCGGATTCGTGGACGCGTTGTTTACGCCGATGGTACGCCTCTTGCTAACGCCGAAGCAGATCTCGACATGGAACAGCGTCATGAGTTCCGTCCGAATCATGGTGGGACCTATGGCACCAACTTTTTTACGGATGCCGGCGGTTACTTTACGGAATATACGGATGAGCCGGGGTTTTATACACTGTCTGTAGAATATAACGACCTTTCTGCAGGAGCGGGTCCCTTTCTTCTCAAGGACGGCGTGCAGCCTGAGGAGATTATCTTAACGCTTGAAGGTAAACCGGATCCTGTCGAACCACCCGCTGATAACATTCCAGACCCCGGTAACATTGAATTTCGCGAGCCACCCGCACCGCCACCAGCAATAAGCGTGTGGATCATTAATCCCACAAATGGACACGCTTACAAAAAGGTTCATTGTGAAGACTGGCAGGATGCCCAACGCGAGGCGATTGAGGAAGGCGCGCACCTCGTCTCTATCAACGACGAAGCAGAACAACACTGGCTTGAGGTAGTTTTTTCACACAAACCCTTTTGGATCGGACTCACGGATGTGGAAAAAGAGGGAGAATGGCAGTGGGATAGCGGTGAACCTGTCACCTACACCAATTGGGCGACCCATCCAAGTTTCCCTGATAGACTACCAGATACCGAGAAAGACTATGTCGTGGTCACCTTTAGACAAGGCGGGTGGCAGTCGGCTGGTCCTGAAAGTCCGCTCTGGCGTATGGCACGATGGGCAGTCATCGAAAAAGATGGCTTGGTTTCTACGATGTCCTTGACACCAAAGTCTGCAGATAAGTAGATGGTGTTATCTGGCGTATGACGAAGATGGCAATCCTTGAAAAACCGGATAGGCTTGATGGACAATAATATTTGTCAGACTGTGATTTATCTCCACTTGATGTCTCAACATTCAGAAAAGGAGAATTTACATGAATCTTCAACGTCTCAGTCTAAAACTTGGAATCCTTGTCGGGATTGTGGCATTCTCTTTCACTGTTGGCACTAAAGTGCAGGCGGGTAACCGCCCACAAATTCGCGCGCGGGTCGTCCACGCCGACGGAACACCGCTTGCCAACGCGGATATATATGTCATTGTGCGATCTAGAGATATGGATGCAAGTGGTTACGGAAGTTCGGGCAGCACAACGCAGACTGATGCCGCAGGATACTTTGTGGAACCCCTTCAATGGGATGACGAGTCTGAATTCTATGTGCTTGGTGTTGCATACCAGGGGTATCTCGCGAAAGCCCCACCTTTTATTTTCCAAAAGGGACAACCAGAAGTTCATCTACTCCTGACACTCGATGACAATCGAGTTACGCCAGATAGATGGAGACCCAATCAAGTATTCACCACATTAGAAGCATTTCTCGATCCATCAACGGTGTGGGCAGTGAACCCAGCAAATGGACACGCTTACAAAAAGATTTATTGTCACGATGTAATGGATGCGATGACCCAAGCCGCTACAGAAGGTGCTTATCTTGTTTCCATTAACGATGAAGCAGAAGAAGTATGGATACAAGGAGTCTTTGAACTAGATAGTTTTTGGATCGGACTCAGCGATGTCGCCGAGGAAGGGCAGTGGGTCTGGCACAGTGGTGAACCTGTTACGTATACCAACTGGAACGCGCGTGAAAAAGAGGGTGGTAACACTGAAGTGAAAGATTACGCCATCTATGACTGGGGCGGCACATGGCAGGCAGTTGGGCCCGTAGATAAACGGGCACCTGTTCTCAAAGAGGCAATCCTCGAAAGAGCAGAGCTACCTGTTAAGACACCATCTGGTGAACAGACAGATGCTCAGCCAACGGGTGTCTTAACACCACCTGATAAAACTACCGCTGCTCGAACCCATCGTTCTGTCTCGCCTTGGCACACGTTGCACCCTTTCGAGCGCGGCGTATGGGCTGTAAACCCCGAAAATGGACACGCTTACATAAAAATTTGGTGCAGAAGTCTGGAACATGCGCACGACCGCGCCGCCGCCGAAGGCGCGCATCTCGTCGCGATTAACGACGAAGCAGAACAAAAGTGGCTTTTAGGACTCTTTGGGAATCACCTCTATTGGATCGGACTCAGCGATGCAAAAAAAGAGGGCGAATGGGTATGGCGGAACGGTGAACCACTTACCTATGAAAATTGGGGATCCAAGTATAAATTTCCTCGTAGCACCCTCTCACCAGAAGAGAAAGATAGTGCTGTTATGACCTTTGTGAATGGGCAGTGGCATGCCGTTGGTCCCGGTGATCTTTTGTGGCGTATGACGAAAATGGCGATCCTCGAAAAGTCAGGTGCGCTCGACGGTTCCCCTGTCGAAGATAAATGATAGTTTGCATCTACAGTTGTTTCGTTCAACATTCGGTTCACCCATCCAATTTTTTCAATTAATTTGTCAATCCTCACCACAAACTCTATGATGCGTTAATGTTAGGCATATATTTTTCAATTTAATATTCTAACTTAGGCAGGATGTGTGGAACGTTCTGCTCGCGTAAAAAGGAGATGGCTTATGAATTGCCAAAACCTTTTGTATAGAATTGTGGTAATTCCGATCGTGATTTGCACCCTACTGGGTTGCAGTGAAACGGAGGATACATCTTCCTTTGCGTTATCGGAAGCCGTGATAGGAGGAGACACAGCGGGTTTTTCGGGGCGCGTTGTTGATGAAGATGGAAGTCCGGTTGCCGGGCTCGCTTTAGTCATTCAACCGTTCAAAGTTGACGATAATACTGGAGCGTGGACCTACCCTCCGGCTTTAGAAGCGGAGACCGATGATGCAGGACAATTCTCCATCACGGATATTCATCCCGGAGAATTTCGATTCATGCTGGCACCTGATTATGGTAAAGGTCTGTCTCCTGAGACGGAATATCAACTCCTTTCTGTCAAAATCGGAGATGTTACTTACCATCCAAATGATTTGCTCCCTCTCTTTTTTACGCTGAACACCTTTTCTATCACGCCGGGCGTGCGAATCGAGAATGTAGAGGTCACCGTGCGGTTCCGGATGCGGATTCGCGCGAGAATCGTTTTTGCAGGCGGCACACCCTTAGCAAACGAAGAGGTTGACATCAACATAAGAGCACAAGATTTACATGGGAATAATATTGGGGGTGTCCAAGGGTCGGTGCAAACCGATGCTCAAGGGTACTTTGTGCAGTATGTCGATAGGAAGAAGGCAACCCGCTACAGGGTGTCAGTTGAATATAAGGGGCTTTGTGCAACATCGGAGATATTTGTACTCAGAGTCGGAGAACGCCGCGAAGATCTGATTTTGGAGTTACCAGGTCCTCCCCGATGAAGTGGTCGGATCAACACAGGAGCGTATAAATTGGATGTAATCGCCTTACGAGAGCAAATTTCCGCAGTAGGCGCAAGTGTGCAGTTCAACATCACCCTTAAACGTTTCGCGTTCAGGAGTAAGGTAGGTCTCGTAATTAGTAACGCAGTTTGTGTTTTCACACGGACGTGTAGAAGCGGCAATGTCTCGCTCTGGCGGTTGTGTCAAGATAAGCTGCTCCAGTCCGACAAGACTTGCAATCAGTGCCATCCGAACGGGTACTGCGTTCGCGGATTGCTCGAAATAAGCGGCGCGAGGGTCGTCGTCTAATTCATAGGCGAGTTCATTGACACGCGGGAGTGGATGCATAATCATCGCATCAGGTTTGGCATGTTTCATAACTGCCGCATTCAATAGATAACTTCCACGTACGGCAGCAGCATCCATATTCGGCGGGAGCCGTTCCTCCTGAAGTCGATTGACATAGATGACATCCAGTCTATCAATTACTTCTGTAATACTTTCTACCTCAAGAGGTATCTGTCCATGGCACTGTTCCAGTTGCGCGAGCACCCAAGGTGGCATTTGTAGGGGTTTCGGCGCGATGTGAATCAGGTTCCCACCAAATCGCGCGACTGCAAGGGCAAAGGAGTGTGCCGCCCGTCCAAACTGAAGATCTCCGCAAATACCGACAGTTAATCCTTCTATTTTTGATTTTCGCCGTATAATGGTATAAAGGTCCGCGAGTGCCTGCGTCGGATGTGTATGACTCCCATCGCCGCCGTTGATGACTGGGATATGTGTGTACTGCGCGATGACGCGCGCCGCGCCTGCCCAGTTATGCCGCACGACAATGAGATCGGCGTAGTTCGTCACCATCCGTGCGGTGTCGGCGAGGGTTTCTCCTTTAGTAACGGAGGTTGCTTGTGGATCGGCGAAGCCGAGGGTGCCGCCGTTGAGCCGTTCCATCGCACTTTCAAACGAAAGCCGGGTCCGTGTACTCGGTTCATAAAAGAGGGTTGCCAGCAGTTTACTTCGGCAGATCCCTGCCCATGTCTCCAATTGTGACTGCATGCCTGCCGCAAGTCTAAAGATTTGTTCAATCTCAAAATTCGACAAATCGTCGAGTGTTACCAAATGCCTCATTTTCCTCCTTTGGGTGTCCGTTTTGAGTTCGCCTTGTCCTTATCATGTAACAATCTTTTTCAGAAGCGATTATGAATCGACCTGCAGACTACCAACCAATTCCTTAATTGACACCATATCTGCATTTTTGAGGTAGGCATGGATGCCTTTCACCACTTCCATTGATGCCTGCGGATTGACAAAGTTCGCCGTTCCGACTGCCACAGCGGTTGACCCAGCGATGAAGAATTCCACAGCGTCTGTTGCGGTCATAATGCCTCCCATCCCAACGATCGGGATTGAGACGTTTTTGTAGACCTCCCAAACCAATCTTAATGCCACCGGCTTTATCGCGGGACCGGAGAGTCCTCCTGTCACGTTTGCGAGTTCCGGTTTCCGTGTTTCTGCGTTAATCGCCATGCCGAGGAGCGTGTTGATGGCAGAGAGCGCGTTTGCGCCGGCCTCCTCAACAGCACGGGCAATCAGCGTAATATCTGTGACGTTCGGGGATAACTTCACCAGTAGCGGGAGGTGGGTCTTCGCTCGGACTTCTTTGACGAGTTGGTGTGCCAATGTCGCATCAACCCCGAAACTCATACCGCCACAGTCTAAGTTTGGGCAGGAAATATTGAGTTCTATACCAGCAACGCCATCTGCCCTGTTCAGTTTCTCGGTTACTATCAAGTATTCTTCGACTGTCTTGCCACAGACGTTGACAATCACCGGCACATCAAAATCACGCAGATAGGGTAGCTTCTCCGAGATAAAGCCGTCTACGCCGACGTTTTGGAGTCCGATCGCATTCAGCATGCCGGACGGGGTTTCCATGATGCGTTGCATCGGATTGCCGGGCCACGGCACACTCGTAACGCCTTTAACGACCACCGCACCGAGTTGGTTCAGATCCACGAAATCGACGTATTCACTGCCGTAGCCGAATGTGCCAGATGCCGTCATGACGGGGTTTCGCATCTGGATCCCGCCGATATTCACACTGAGTGACAAATCTGTTATATCCATCATAAATAATGATAGCAGGTTTAGGTGGAAATTTCAAGACTACATTTCTGTTTCGTTTCATAGATGGAATTTCGATGTCGGTTGTTCTTGATATGCCGGTCAGGAAACATCACCAACTCAGATAGACGACGCGAAAATCGAAAATCAGTCCCAGAATGCTAATAATAGAAGCAACTATTACATCCCCGATAACCAAACCGATGAAAAATGGAATTGAACGTCTGTACAACCGAACACCACCTGTTGAGAGAAGGATCCGTTTAATTATCCAACTGATGAGGAGTGGAAACCAGAGTCCAGTAAACGTCCACCAGCTTGAGACGACATAACCGACGGGGTGTAGGGGCCACTGAACGAATCGCCATCGCAAGAGCAAAAGGCTGACGGCGAAAGCAAATCCGCCGGTGGTATAGAGCATACCGCTGAGACTCGTTTCGCTCGGATTATAAAGCCACCCTGCGAGCCTGTTGAACGCGGCGCGGGCATACCATGAACGTGCTTGTTCTAAGCCGACTTGGTAGGAGAGGTGCAGATGCCCCCAAGCTGCAGAGAGTGCGCCTACAAAAATCGCGATCGCTAATACCCACAGCAGTTGGGTGGGGTTGAAACGGGTTTGATGTGCGAGTTTGAATCCCTCCAATTGGTGCGGCATCGGATGCGCGCGATAAGAGAGGTGGTTCAGCCAGAAAAAGAGCGACATCACCGAGAGATTCCGATTTCCGATGCGCCGTGTGCCGAGTGCATCTGTCAAGAGCAAGTCTGGACCGGCGTTGTAAAGGTCGTGCGCAGGCGGTCCCAATTCGGCGCGAATGCGGGTGATTGTCACCGACATCGCGAAATAGAGCGCGAAAAATAGACCGGCAAACCAGAGCGACATCCCTGCCTTGAGGCAGAACGCCATAATTAAGATAAATCCGACAAATACCCCGATTCCGGCTGTTCTGTAGCGTAACGCTTCACCTTCGTCATTAGTAGTAGGGGATCGGTTACTGAAAATCGTCTGCAGCACTACCTTGACATGTGCGCGTCCCATCCATAATGTCCAGAGAAATAGGGCTATCCATACACCTCGGATTTGCGCCATTTCTCGCGGAAATCCGATAGCCCCTCGCCAACCGAACATCTCACCGACGATCCGTTGGAAGTGCCAAAATAGGTGAAAGAACCAGCAGGAAAACCCTAAATCCAGCGGGATTAGGAAACCTACGCCAATTGCAAACGGGAAGAAACTGATACGGAAACCGGGATTGTTCATTGCGCTCCACGGCTTATCGGGAAGTCGGAACCCGCGATACAGCGGAATTGTAGGGAAAACAGGATCGATTTGGTGTAAACTATAGAGAAGGTTCAGTACAGCAGCGATACATAAGCCGACAGTCATCATCCGTTTATTAAAAAATAGATGAGACGTAGTTCGCAGGGGGTTTCCTACATTTGAAGCCGCTCGTGTGATTTCGTAAGGTAGTTGTGCGATCGGATAGGTGAGTCGTTCATGTTCCTGCCACTGCTTGCGTAAAAGCACGTTGAGACAGAGCATTGTCACCCCGATGACGAGGCAGAAGCCTACCCAGATCAGTGTTGGCAGCAACCATGCCTGTATGTTTGTCTGAAGATAGAATGTGGATTCGCCTTTGTAGAAGCCTTGCAGTATTTCTTGTTTGCCAACGACAAGCCATTCAGGGAGGTGTTGATGGAAAAGTTGTGCCCATTCGTTTTCGGTTGTTGCGTACCAAAAGCCGTTACCCATTAACGGCACCAAGACTTGTAGCATATCGCGCCCTGCGAAAACGGAGGCTTGGCACAGCATCGCATAGATGGTTAACAATTCGCTCTGTGTAAACGCCAGTGTTGGGCGTAAACGACGCAGGACCGCGCTGAACCCGATAAGGACAAGCAACGTAAATAGGACATTAAACAGTAATGCCAAACTTGTAGGTCGGTTGGAATCCCAGATATAACTGAGATGTAGAACCCAGTAGCTATTAAAGGGAATGAGAAGGATACCGATCAGTGTTGCGCGTAGCGTAATAGGGCTTTTTGAAGGGTGTTTCATATTTCTTGATAATGTGCATTGCTACGGTCTGGCTGATGGGAGGAGATAGCAAAAAATGGTGATGATGGCGGTATTCGCTTTCGTTGTTATAATTATGATATGTGGTGGTGTGTTGCTCGCACGTTTGGGAACAACTGCCACATCCAAAAAGTCGTGGATATGGGGATTTTTCATTCTCATCGTGCTTATCTGTGTTCCACTTTTTCTGTTAGGTCTCGGTGTGTGGTTTCTTTTTTTCAGTGAAATGTCATCGGGACGTTTTAGCCCGTTTGGTTAATATGGACTTCCTGAGTGGACGAGCGTGCCGACCATTAGTGTCCGAGAAAATTAGAGGTCTTCCTCGGTATTTTCCTCGGTAGATGTTTGTTGGACAGCCGAGGTCTTGCCTGAGAGGTAGAGAAACCATAAAGTGAGTCCAATTGCAATGAAAATCCACAGGATACCCCAAATTTCAGTCGCAATGCCTGTTACCTCCGATAGCATTCGGGCATCCGAACGGAGATTAGATCTGTCCAAGACATCGCTTTTAATGTCAAGAATCGCGTAGAGACAACTCGTCACACCGATAATACGGAGAATCCAATCGTTGACTCCCTCTGGGAGATAGAAACCAATGGCGACCAGGGCAACGCCAAAGCCGATGCCGAACAGATAGGTAAATGTACTCTCGCCGTAACCAATGGAGATAGCCACCATGCCGATGCCGATAAGGACGCTAATTGTTTTGTCGAAGTGGGTTCTCGCAGCTAGGAGCAGGATGAGTCCACCCCACAGCAGACTCCCAAGATAACCCGCAGTCAACGTCAAAAACCGAGAGCCGCCTTGTGTCAGTGCGTGCCCTCCCTGCTGCGGGTTAATCTGAATCTCTACAATACGACCGCCAGTTGCGATTGCCGCGAGCCCGTGGCTCACCTCATGCATAAAGACGACAAAGATTTTGAGGGGATACACAAACAGTGTATTCCATAAAAACCCAATGCCTATGAAAATCAGGAGCAACGCGATATAGCGTTTAAAAATTAACAGCATAAAGTCCTTTAAATTGCTTGCTTTTTACGATAGAATCTGTTATAGTATATCACAAGATCTTCAAAATATACAATTCTAAAAGTAAGGTGCACGCTTCCAAAGCGCGCCTATGGAACCAAATGAATACGTTCGGTCATCTTTTTCGGATTACGACCTGGGGCGAATCGCACGGTGGAGCTGTCGGTGTTGTGGTTGACGGTTGTCCACCGCAAATCGACTTGGATATATCCGAAATACAATTTGAACTTGATCGGCGGAAGCCGGGTCAAAGTCGTCTCACAACATCGCGTCAAGAGGGGGATGTCGTTGAAATACTTTCCGGTATCTTTGAGGGCAAAACACTTGGAACGCCTATCTCTATGCTGGTATGGAATCAAGATGCGCGTCCCTCAGCCTACGAACACCTGAAAGACCTTTACAGACCTTCACACGCCGATTTTACGTACCAACAGAAATACGGTATCCGAAACTGGCAGGGCGGCGGTAGAGCGAGCGCACGGGAAACCATCGGACGCGTCGCGGCAGGGGCAATCGCCAAGCAAGTTTTGCGTGAGGTGTCCGGCACCGAAACACTTGCTTATGTCAAACAGATTCATACATTGAAAGCCGAAGTGGATGCAGACACGGTGACGCTTGAAGAGATAGAAGCGAGTCCTGTCCGGTGTCCTGATCCTATTGTTGGTCCGAAGATGGTGGAACGCATCGATCAGGCGCGGCGTGACCTTGACTCTCTCGGTGGTGTAATTGAATCGGTTGCTCGTAATGTCCCGGTAGGACTCGGGGAACCTGTATTCGACAAACTCAAGGCGGATTTGGCGAAAGCGATGATGTCTCTCCCCGCAACGATGGGTTTCCAAATCGGTTCCGGCTTTGGGGGTATTACAATGGCGGGATCTGAACATAACGATCCGTTTTATCTCGAAAAGGAAGACGAGACGGAGCGCATTCGGACGCGTACAAATAATTCCGGCGGCACACAGGGCGGTATTTCAAACGGCGAAAATATTCTGTTCCAAGTCGCTTTCAAGCCGACGGCGACAATTGGTAAACCGCAACAGACTGTTGATATGCAGGGGAATGAGGTGACGTTAGAGGCAAGCGGACGACACGATCCCTGTGTTTTAGTGCGAGCACCCGCTATTGTCGAAGCGATGGCAGCACTCGTCCTCACGGATCATCTACTCCGCCAGCGCGCAAAATTCTGATGCAGGGCCAAACAATCATAACCACACACGATGTCGATGAACTGTTTATTTCTACGGTGATTCGACTGATCCAGCGGCGCGCCTTCCCGAACCTCCGGAATATTATCGCCAAAACCCACTCAGCTGACATCGCTCACTGGTTTCCGCACCTCCGTACGGAAGCGAAGGCGAGCCTCTTCAAGGTTTTGATTGAGGAAAAGCGGATGTGGTTGGTATTTTTGCCTATTTTTTGCTGGCGAAAACTTTACTTTTCTAACGATTAAATCTGGGAAATTAGTTGTCAGTGATCAGTTATCGGTTATCAGTAATGCATCTTGTGGCAGTATTGTTTTTGATGCCTGTTACTAAGGTCTCTTAACTGACAACTATAAAGAAGC